>NZ_NHPE01000126.1:0-26033 GCF_002252895.1 Halorubrum sp. Eb13
CCCGCACCCTCAACGCTGTATCGGTCGTTTGAGAGGGTGCCCATGTCGGTGTGGCGTGGCTTCCTTCGTGAGTCCGCGACCATCTGCGATCCGGGCTCGTACGGAGCCATCAATGCCACGTTCTTCGACCGCGAAACGGCATC
This sequence comes from Halorubrum sp. Eb13, assembly GCF_002252895.1. Taxonomy (NCBI): domain Archaea; kingdom Methanobacteriati; phylum Methanobacteriota; class Halobacteria; order Halobacteriales; family Haloferacaceae; genus Halorubrum; species Halorubrum sp. Eb13. The sequence continues at coordinate 144 of NZ_NHPE01000126.1, forward strand.
GAGACACTACCAACATCGCTCGGATCGCCACAGACGCACGCTCAAAACGACGGCGCTCGTCGATACAGACTCGTGTGCCATCCTTGATCTTCACAGCTCGGCACACTGGCCTCACAACACACAAACTGGCCGTCGAGTCGCTCTTCGCAACACCGGGAAAGTAGAGAGTCTCGCCGGCGACAAAGGCTATGACGACCAATCTCTCTTGGACGCCCTCCGATCAAAGGGCGTCCGGCCGTTGCTGCGTCACCGGCTGTTTGCTGCGTACGATCACGCCCACAACGCACGGTTGGACAGCGAGTTATACGGCCAACGCTGGATGGCCGAGACCGCTTTTTCGGCCATCAAGCGTCGATTCGGCCCCGCTGTCCACCCTCACGCGTGGTACCGCGAATTCCGCAAACTCGTGTTGACCGCCGCAGTCTACAATCCCAAGCAGGCGCTCAAACAGTGACCCCGACGCAGTCATCCGATTCGACAAAGCAATCAAGAGAGAATCGAATTTGTAGCAAACCGACTATGACATGATCGCTCATCTCTGGAATCCCGTCCGGGCCTACGCCATAGTCTGATTATCTCAATCTGAAAAACTGCGATCTAAATGTCGGAGTGGACTCGTCTCCGCCGAGCGAGACCGGTCAAAAGGGACCGATCACGACGAGTATATATCCCTCCGGTTGGCTTCTGACGCGTCCGTTCACCTATTATAAGGGTTCAAGCCCAGGCTGCCGAATAACCCGAACGAGCAACAGATGACAACGGATACCAACCGGAGGCCGAGGAACGATGAGACGACCGGACGGAAATCGGTGGATCCTGCGTTCACCGGTCTGGTACATCAAGTCGACAGGCGGTCGTCGGGTCCCGATCGGGTCACGGTGTTCCCAGCAGAGGCGACCGATGACGAGCGGCTGTCGACGTGGGTGACGGTGGACGTCGACTCCGTCGTCAAGCCCGAATGCTTCCGATAACCCCCCGGATGTACCGCGACCGCGGCGGGCGAGACGGTCGGGAAGCCCGACGCTGCCGGTCCCCGTCGAATCCGATGCTCTGGTCAACGCGGACTCGGATGTTTCGCCCGCCGCCGCTTCGGACGCCTCTACCGGTGACGAACGAATCCGAGGTGATCCGTCGGTGGGCATGAAACGACGGGAACTCCTCAACAAAGCGCTGGACCGAGTCGCGCTCGGGGTCGTCGCTTCCTCGGTCGTCGAACTGTCCGATCTGTGGTCTGCGGTGCTGGCTCTTTCTGCGAGCGAGCCGACGCGGCCGACACCCATCGACGCGAGAGATTCGGTCGCTCGGGAACGGATCGCAGACGGCTACGCCATGACGTACGAGTGGACGGACCGGTCCGGGCGAGAGTGGCGTCTGGAGTTTCCGATCGAACGGTCCGCGTACAGAGAAGCGGCCGACGAGACGCACAGATACCTGAGTGGCTTCGAAGCGGCGAAGGCGAGCGCTCATGCCGAGCGGCTCACGGAGGCGCTCATCGACGCGAGCGTAACGGGCAGGGGTGTTCGGCGGTCGCTTCCCGAGTCGGTCCGTTTTGAAGCCGCGATCGGACTCGTCCACTCGCTCGAATACGTGACGGACGCGGAATCGACGGGAACGCCGGACTACATCCGAACCGTCGAGGAGACGCTCGTCGACGGCTGCGGTGACTGCGAGGACCTCACGTATCTGCTGATCGGGATGCTTTCGCAACCCACGTTCGGCTACCGGACCGCGATGGTGATCCTCCCCGGTCACATGCTCGCGGGCGTTCACAGGGACGACCTCCCGGCGGCGTACGCCGACGCACCGACCCTCCCGGGAGGGACGTACGTCGGGATAGAGTGCGTCGCGTCTCGCCCGGTCGGCGACTTCCAAGACGAGCCCGTGCTAACGGTGTACGACGACGGCGTCGAGTACATCGACCGGTCGGCGATCGCTGACACGGGCGGGGAATTCCTCCGAGACCCGACGCAGTTTCAGACGATCGCTGACGCGTGAGGCAGCCTCACGCGCCGGTGATCGACTGACAGTCTGCTTCGAGTTGAACGTCCGGTGTCCCGTCTTGAGCATTCTCCACGTAGATCTCGACACCGGCCTCGTTCGAGCTGTCGCAGGGAAGTGCCCGCTGCTCGAAGCCCGGCCAGTCGCGTTCGAACCTAGTTCCGTCGACTGTCACAGCGATCGTTTCGGGGTCGGTCGACGCCGGAAACGTCGCATCCTCGTCGGCCTCGTTACTGTCTGAAAGCTGGTATTCCCGCTCGAAAAGGACGTCGCCATTCGCATTCGTAACCGTGACCGTAACGCGGTGGGTCTTTTCACGGTCACCGAGGTACGTGCTCACCCAATGCGGGTCGGATTCCCCGTTGCGTTGATCCGAGGACGAACCCAGATCCGCACAGCCGCTGAGGAAAGTAAGCACCGCACTCGTACCCGCCAGAAGTGCGCGTCGGTCGGTGGAGGGCATTGTGTTCGGGCCTTCTGTCTCGTTTTCTAAAGCTGTTACTATTATCTAGACGAGATGATCTCACTAGGGTCACCAGAACCGAATACCGTGCTCCGCGGCACGGTACACGGATCATATCTCGCACGGCGATCACGCCAGCAAAATTATTTAAAAGTGATATATACTACTCTATTAATATTATATATTGGTATGTAGCAGTATGAATCGGGCTTCTTGTAGTTAGCGTACCACCGGTTACTCATGGAATCCGCTGTGCTCCTCAGGTGCCCGATTTGTGACGCCGTTCGCGCACTCGAAGGCCGACGAAACGAGTACTCAAAACAGGACCTGTACTCTCACGTGAACACCCATCTACGCGGTCACGACCTCAATGAACCCAAGATGGGGATTCGAAAGTACGGGATAGTTTCTGACGCAACTGAAATTGTCATTCCCTCAGAGACTCATCAGCAACTTCCGATCGAAGAGTGGACGGAACGCGACGATACGTGGCTTCCGGACGATACTCCGTCCGGTGACGAGGGGTCTCCGTCGGCACCTGAATCCTCTGTCGAAGTCTCGTCTCTCTGACCAGATGCCGAAGAGTAACCGACTACAATCGGGTGAACCCGAAAGGCGAGTATCGCTCTCCCATTTGGAAGGGACCTTTCCCACTGAGTCAGCGATAGCAGGACAATCCCGATTTCGTAGGCCCAGGAGTCGGCTCACAGCATCGACTTGCTCCATGCGGGTGATCCTGTGAACGAGAGAGATCTCACGGACCCAGAGTACTACCTCAACAGAGAACTCTCCGAATTGGCGTTTCAGGAGCGAGTTCTCCGAGAGGGAACAGACGATCGGAATTTGCCGCTCGAACGGCTCCGATTTCTCGCGTTCTTCACGAAAAACACTGATGAGTTCTTCATGAAGCGCGTCGGCGGACTCAAACAGCAGATTGACGCCGGTGTGACGAAGACGACGCCCGACGGACGGACACCAAAAGAGCAGTGGGTCGAAGTACTCGACACCGCACGCCCGCTCTTTGCGCAGCAGTCGGAATACTGGCAGTCTGTTCTCAAACCGACGCTCGCCGACGAAGGGATCGAGATCTGTACCCCTGACGAGTTACCCGAAGGAGATCAAGAACAGCTACGGACGCACTTCGAGGAGTCGATACTGCCAACACTAACCCCGCTCGCATTCGATCCCGCTCACCCGTTCCCGTTCATCTCTAACCTCTCGCTTTCGCTCGCTGTGCTCTCGTCGAACGGGGGTGACGAGCCGACATTCACCCGGATCAAGATTCCGCCGAATCAACCACGCCTCATCAGCGCTTCTGGCGAGGCTGACAGGTACGTTCTCATCGAAGACCTCATCGAACGTAACCTCGACCTGTTGCTCCCCGATCTCGATATCCGTGACGTATCGAAATTCAAGGTGACGCGAAACGCCGAGGTGCGGCGGAACGAAGAGGTCGCCGAAGACCTCGTCGACATGGTTGAGGAGGTCATCGAACAGCGACGCTTCGCGACGGTGGTTCGGCTGGAGGTTGACGCCGATATGCCCGATGAGTCACTGACGATTCTCAAAGATCAGCTCGGGGTCGACGACCGAGAGGTGTTCCACCGCGAGGGACCGATCGACTTTGAGGACTTCTTCGAGCTTATCGATCTCGATCGCCCCGATCTCAAGCCACCGGCGTGGTCACCAAAGCCTCATCCCCGATTAGGCTCACTGGCGAGTGATACCAGGGATGAGACAAAGAGTATCTTTGACGAAATTAAACACGGGGACATTCTCGCGCACCACCCATATCACTCGTTCGAGGGGACGGTTCAGCGATTCCTCAACGCGGCCGCGACCGATCCCGACGTGCTCGCGGTGAAGGCGGCAATCTATCGAACCGCGAGCGACTCGAAGGTCATTCAGAGCCTTATCAATGCCGCCGACAACGGCAAGCAGGTCGCGGTGATGGTCGAACTGAAGGCTCGGTTCGACGAGAAAACAACCTCGAATGGGTTCGGCAACTCGAAGAGGAGGGCATCCACGTCGCGTACGGGACTGTAGGGTTGAAAACGCACACGAAGACGGCGCTCGTCGTGCGCCGAGAGGACGATGGCGTTCAGCTCTACTCGCACATCGGCACCGGAAACTACCATTCAGGAACCGCGAAAGGGTACTCCGACCTGGGGTTGTTGACCGCTGATCGAGATATTGGGTTCGATCTCACGAAGGTGTTCAACTTCTTCACCGGACCGACGCTCGACGACCGCTTCCGAAAGCTCTTGATCGCACCCGTCACGATGCGTGAGCGGTTCACGGAGATGGTCAGACGAGAGGCCGAGCATGCTCGTGCTGGTCAGCGGGCACGGATAGTGGTCAAAATAAACGGGCTTGAAGACCCGTCGATGGTCGAAGAACTCTATCGCGCTTCGGCGGCCGGCGTCGAAATTGATTTGTTCGTTCGAGATATCTGCCGGCTTCGTCCCGGCATTGAAGGACTAAGCGAGAATATCACCGTCCACTCGATCGTCGGCCGATTCCTCGAACACGCTCGGATATTTTACTTCGAGAACGGAGGCAGTCCCGAGTGGTACATCGGCTCCGCGGATTGGATGACCCGGAATCTCGACTATCGAGTAGAAGCGGTCACACCGGTCGAAGACACGCAACTGCGCGAACAGCTCCGATTCATTTTGGAGGCGTCGCTAACAGATAACCGCCGTCGATGGGTGATGCAAAGCGACGGAACCTACGAAGCGGTCTCTTCCGACGACGACCCGGTTCGAGACATCCAAGAGATACTGATGACAGCGACGGAAGCAGCAGTTGACCACGGCTACGGTCCGGGAATGATCGTCGATACGGATCTGATCGAGGAAGCGCTTCTCGTTGAGGATGTCACGGAGATTGAGACGGACGCTCGATCCGAGGTGTCGGACGAAGCCGATCCCAATACCGATGAAAAACAGACACACTCCGATGGGGGAGACTTGTCTGTGTTCGATGTGTACTCTGATCACTGGTACCGTCCTGATAGCGAGACGTACGACTGGGCTGTTCGGACGGCGGAAGGCGACCGACGATACTTCAAAACGCGCGACGGAGCACGGGACCGACTTCAGACTGAGTACAAGTGACTACGTTCATGAGGAGTTCGCTATTTGAGAGTCAGATACTCTCCGATCGATCCTTGATCGATGAAGGTCTCAGTGTCGCCACCGGTGTACTCGTTCTTTGTGCGGCAACCGTAGTAGCGTACGCTGTCCTTCGAATCGGTTACGCTGGTGACGGAATCAGCGCCGGGGCCTACAATTTCGCTTCGAATGTCGTTCTGTCCGGTAGCGTCCTCGGTGGGGCCCTGATCGCTGGAGTGCACGGTTACGAGCGTGTGAGAATCTTGATCAGCGTTCTGTTGGGACTGGCTCCAATTGTGGGAATCTGCCTCGGCTCATTGGTGACTGTTGCTCTCGGTATCGGGTATTACGACTCGGGACCGGCTACTCTTTTTATCGGCCTCTTTCTGTTCTGTTCCGTGGCGAACGGGACCGCATGGACACTAGGCCGAGTGTTTCGTTAATCGTCCACCACAGTTCCACTTCGGATAGTGGCTAAGAGCCTAGAGAAGACGTTGGACGACTGTGCTGACCACCCCGAGTTCTGTGGTGGCCTTCGGGAACCCGCAACTGCGATGCGCACCGCCGACGAACGGGGTTGCGACTGGGACACGGTCGGCGAGTACCTCAAGCGCCTCGACAACGGCGCTGCGACCAAGCGGATCGTCTACCTCGCCGACCAGCTCGGCATCGACCTCCCGGCGCGTGAGACGCTCCTCAAGACATTCGCGAGCGGGTATCCGCTTCTCGACCCAACGCGAAGCGAACAGGGACGCTACGACAGTGAGTATCATCTCCGATTGACCTCCTCCCGCGCCTGAAGACGCGGGAATCCACCCATCGGATTCGGGCAACTGACGCCCTTCGGTTCCAACCCGCACTCGGAGGGAACCGGCGACACACCGGGGGAACTCTCGTTTGTCTCCCTCGTAGGGCTGTGGCCCGGTCAACGAGGCCCCATCGGAATCCGTGTCATCGCCGTGCGAACCACCGCTGGTTTGCGACCCCCCTTGTGGTTCGGGGGCGGCCTCTCACCGATTCCGTCGTATTCATTCTAACCAAGGGGCACAACATGAATCCATCGACAAACGAACCGGGGGTCCGCTCAACCTCCGCCTGAAGACGGAGGTATGCGCTCGCGTTCTCTATCAACAATTTCGCGGCACTCGCCCACGAAGATGGTTACAGCGGGCTGTACCCGTTGAAATGTCTGAAAGAGGACGACTACTACTTCAGCAAGCGGCTGGCTCGGTGTGACGACTCGACCTCTGAACAGGCCACGCAGTTGAACCAGAAGAAATCGAGGCGACGCACGCACTACTTCTACACGCTCTCGAAACACATTGTCCAGCGGTGTGTCGAGGAGGATGTCGGGACGATTGTGATCGGCGATCTCTCTGGCATCCGTGAGGATGACGAGAACGGTGAGTCGAAGGACTGGGGCACACGCGGCAACCTCAACTTACACTCGTGGGCGTTCGACCGCTTCACCGAGTTGCTCACCTACAAGGCCGAGATGGGAGGTATCTCCGTTGAGGAGGTGTCTGAGCGCGACACGTCGAAGTCATGCTCGTGCTGTGGCCGCGAGCGGAAGGCGAACCGTGTCGAGCGTGGGTTGTACGTCTGCGACGAGTGCGGGACGACGGCAAACGCAGACGTGAACGGGGCCGAGAACATTCGACAGAAAGTATCTCCGAGTTCACCGAATCTGTCGGTGAATAGGAGTAACGGCTGGTTGGCACAGTCATCGACGTTCCTGTTTGACAGAGAGCTTGGCGCATTCGCGCCTCAAGAACAGGTCACGTTGTAAACCACAATATCCCAACCCAGCGGCGCAGTGCCGTGGGAATCCTCGCGCTTCAGCGCGGGGAGGATGTCAATCAACGGACGGTGCCGTCTCGTCGGTCCGCCCAGGGATCTCGACCTCTATTTCCAGCTCCTGTTCACCATAGCCTTCGTACTCCACTTCAAGCTCGACCGGTTCACCGAAACTAAACGGGAGCTCCCACTCGTCACCGGTTATGGTTAGTTCATCGCTCTCCTGGAGCTGCTCACCGACTTTAACCAAGAAACGCCCCGCCTCAGCGGCGGACAGACGGTACTCCTGTTCGAAGTCTCGCCCCTCCCTGATGAGGGTCAGGTCGCTCTCCTTCTCATCTTGAGTATTAGCGTCGGATTGTGTCATCATGTACTATTTTAGGCGAACCTAAATAAATGGTGTGGTACCGTCACTGTACGGCGAGCGGTGAAGATACCGCGGCTACCCCCTCGGGACAGTCCACTGCGCTCCACCCTGTCATGCGTAACCGCTCGTCTCAGTCTACCCTTCGAATCCTACTCGTGTTCAGCACTCTTTCGACTGTTGGCGCAGGCGCTCGAAGGAAGCTGTCCCGACACAGGACGGGTGGTAAACGCGTCTAACGATCGAGAATTGATGATACCAGAACGAAAGCGGCCCCATGAGTATATGCTTCTCAGTGCCGCCGTCAACCCAACTATTCGCCTATTATAATCGCTCAACTCGCGGTCGAGGATGGGCACTGGTGTAGAACAGATGACCCGCGACACTGACCGGATATCGGTGGGTACTGAGGGTGAAAAAGAGGAGTCGGCCGCCGGCAAGAGATGCGAATTAGTCTACGAAATCAGTCAAGCGCCCACACCACGTTCGGACCGCCCTGTTCCCGCCACCGAAGCGGCCGTGATACACGTCAGCGGCTACCACGTTCTCGTTCGGCGCCGCCGCGAGCTTCGGTCAGTGATGCCTGCGGTCTCGCCGAACAGGAAATCGAGTTGGACAGTGATCTCTCGGAGACCGGTTTGTGTCCGGTGTAACCGTGAGAACCGCGGGATCGAGTGCTTCTACGGAGCCGGTGGACAGTGCGTTCGGTACCCGTTTTCGGGTCCCTCCGAGAACACGAAGGTGTGACTCAGTGAGCCTGACGCGCACTCGGCAAAATCGGTCCGTATCACGCGCCCGTCGGCTCCTTCGAACACGTATACGATCGCCGTGCTGGGCTCCCAGGCGCCGAACGAGGCGGTCGTCGTTTCGTTCGCCGGGACGGCCACTTGGCGTTCCGTCGCGTTCCACTCCTTGCCTAGGGAGTGGTTGAAGTATGGACCACCGGTTTCGAGTTGAGCGAATCCTATCGTTTTCCGGGTGCCTGTCTCGTTCGTCACCCGAAACGTGACGTTGCCCGCGCCGACCGGCTCTTCGAACACGTAGACCGTCATCTGGTATCTCGACGACTCGGAATTTTCGACGGTCACGTCGGCGGAGGAGGCGTCGAAGGCCGTACACCCGGCAGTCATCAGAACGAGCAGGACGATGAGCGGGAGGACAACGTCTCGACGCGACACCGGTTCGGGTACGATCGACCATTACAAAGTACTTGCGGGCTCCGTCGAAATCCTTTATTAGTGGCCCTGTTGAAATCCTCAGATACTGAAAGGAACCGGCTGCTGAATACAGATGATGCATACATCACGAGGTGCTCATTTTTATCAGACATTTCCTATTGATACAGGGTTTCAGTGATATTGCGAACTGCATGCCCAGTCCCAGAGACGTTTTGACGGTCGGATAATGTAGCGCAGAACATGTCTGCCAACTATTCACGTCGCAGGATCTTAGCTGCCTTGAGTGCTGGAGTTGCAGTGGGAATGACTGGATGTATCGGAATCTTTGCTCGCTCACGTACAAGGATTGGTGAACTCGTCTTCTTGAACATGGATGATGTCCCTCACGATGTCCGGGTGAAAATAGGAAGCGACAACGAAACAGTATTTGAAGCAACCCAGCGCGTTCCCCCGGGTGACGAGCCACAACCAGTTCTCACTCAACAAGACGGAATTCCAACCGGTGCACGCGAATATACGGTCAGTGCACGACTTGACGGAGGTGCGGATTCAATCCAGCGGACGTATCCGACAAGCCGACGGGGTGATTGCTATTCTGTAACTGTTCGAATTGACTTCGATGGAACGTTCAGAGATATGCCGAGTATTCCTAATTTTGATGGCTGCTCTACCACGGAGTAGTCTCAGAGAGTCCAAATCATGTCTCTGGGCTTGATTCTTTGATTCCGACTGACCAAGATTGCTGTATATTTTTTCCATCTGCCAATTTGTCACCAAAGAATTGCGACTCACGTTCAACTTGCAGTGGTTTCGCTAACTACTCGAAGACAATCAAAGATGGTATAAAATATTCATATATCAGCGCGACAAGGTGCTTATTCCGGATATTTCACGCTGAACCACATCGGTAGCACGGCCGTGAGCTCCACAAAACGTCACAGAATTTAAGATAGCTAAACCGCATCTACCCCATATGGCTGTCGCCGATCTGCGAAACAAAGTTCCTCGCTTTACCGTACCCACCGTCGTCAGCCTACTCGTTTTGTCCTTCCTGTACAGTATGCTTGTTACTGCTAATTTCGTACTCTGGGCCGCGTGTGGGGTGGATTGTTGAGTATCGGAGTGAGTATATTTCTTCTATACCTTTTTTATCGACTAGTGATAGCTGTCGAACAAATTGCAAACAGTCAATAATTTTGTCTATCGAACAGTGGTCGTGCTTGATTTGTGGACGGAAAGTATTGCGACACATGCCATGTCATTACCTGCCTGCTCATCCAGTAACGCCTGACTGGATCAAAGAAAAATAAATTATACAGAGTGCTGAAACAGCACCGTAACCATGGTTGGGAAGCCCTCCACTCACTCTCGGCGGGAGTTTGTCGCCGGCAGTATAACGGCTAGCAGCCTCAGTTTAGCCGGGTGTTCTGGTCGCAGTCTCGGAACTACCGATGACGTCGACGTCGCTACTCGAACAGACGGCGAAACGATACTCTGGGACTACCCCGCACGCGCTGTCGAGAACGGCGATGATAACGACGGTATTGGCTACGCAGCGATACGGCTCCGGGCGTTTGATACAGCCGGGCCAGAGCAACCGAGCGAACCAGTCCTGACCTTTCGATTGAATTCTACGGTTGGTGGGATCGCCGCTGGAGAGGGATTCAAAGGCTATGAGGCAGACTGGTTTCGGTTCCGACTGGGTATTCCCCGGAGCTACGATGACGTCGCAGGCCTCCGAGCGTTTGTCCACCCGAACCAATGGCCCGAGATACAGACAACCTACGGCTATCACGATTCTCGACGTGATCTTGTTGTCCACGCTCCTGAGGTGCATTCCGATGGAACGATCACGGTCGCGGGTCGCTTCCGACCGTCGAGTACCGCGCTCCCCCGGCAACTATACTGTGGATTCGAAGTCCACGTTTCGCGACCGGGGCTTCTCGGCCGGAGCGTGACCGCCACAGGTACCGAAATGTTCGATGTCTCAACGCTCGATCTCCCCAGCGGAGTAACTCTCGAGTAGACGGAAGCACTAAACACCGCACTAATCGAGGCAGCAGCAGCCCGCACCTTGGGGTTTTCGGGGACCCAATCGAGCATATGCTACGGATCAGCACAGTCAATAAACTATTTTGTGAATATCATAATTTATTTTACGACCGCCAGCGGATAACCTGTTCTCCACACGCCGAGTGCGACGAGCGATCACTTACCTCTGGTCCGTCTGCTGCGTGCGCGCTCTGTATTCAGCACGCCGCCGAAAATATATCACCGTTTGAGGATTTTAACAGATCCTTATTAGTGATAGTTCAACCCCGGTTCCGCTCGGTGCGGTCTATATACCGCTCAATATCAATCTTAGATAGTGTTATGATTGTTTTGATACTAGACATCGTATGAACGATGAGAGGGTAACGCTTGGTTTCGTTTGCGTACAGAACGCGGGCCGAAGTCAGATGGCGACAGCGTTCGCCGAACGGGAACGCTCACGGCGCGGGCTTGAAGACACAGTACACGTCTTAACGGGGGGAACACAGCCCGCTGAGGAGGTCCATCCCGAGGTCGTCGAAGCGATGGCGGAGGTCGATATCGACCTCTCCGACCGTGTTCCACAGAAAGTCTCGACGACGGACCTCAACAACGCGACCATCGTTGCAACGATGGGCTGTTCGACACTGGAACTCAACGCGGACGTCGAAGTCCGCGACTGGGCACTTGACGACCCGCACGGACGGTCATTAGAAGAGGTTCGCCGTATCCGGGATGAGATCCAGCAGCGTGTTTCAACGCTCTTCGACGAATACACTTCCGAGCGGTAGGCAAGTCTCCTAGACCGGCCGTTTCAGGCAAGGATTCGCCCGGAGAATCGGATCTCAACGGGCTCATCTGTGGGATCCGGCCGCCCTGATTCCGTCCGCTTCGTTCGACACGGGCTTCATCTCAGGTCCAGGGGGGTTCAACGGAGCCGCTCGTTCGGGTCGTCGCGTGGATGTCACTCATCGGCCGTATCGGGCGGCCGCTTCGACGGGAGATACAGGTGGACGACGTTCCCTCGCGGCGTTCGGGTGTCGAACATCACTTCGCCACCGAGGGACTCGATACACCACTTCATCGCGAACAGACCGATCCCTGACCCGTGAGACGTGTTCGTGGTCTCGGCCGGTGCGAACAGCGCCTCGATTTCCTCCGTCGGGATCGTCGGATTCGCGTCCTTAATTCGGATCTCGACGCGACCGGTGTTCGGTGAGGGCCCGACCGTTATCTCGACGGTCGGGGCCCGTTCGGTGCTGTGAACGATCGCGTTTTCAACCGCGTGTCTGACCGCGTAACCGAACGCGTCGTTCACTTCGATCCACATCTCTTCGCGTTCCTCGACGGATATCTCCGCGGCGGGGTACTCGGCCCTCGTTCGGGCTGCGACCTCCCTGACGGTGGCCAGCGCGGGCTGCCGGACGTGTTCCGCCCGGGCGTCCGTGATCGCTCGTTCGATCTCTTTCACCGATTCGGCCATGCTACCGAGATTTTCACCGCGGGAACGAATCGCAGCGATGCTCTCCGATATCCCCTCGACTCTACTGTGTGTCGCGATCTGATCCGCATAGCCCAGGATGATCGCCGCCTCGTTCCGAAGGTTGTGTCGGAGGATACGCCAGAACAGCTCGGCCCGGTGACGCGACTCGTAGTGATCGGTGATATCCCGGACCTCGACGATGACGCAATCCCGCTCTGAGAAGCGCTGCTGAGATACATGCAGCTGAAGCCAGACGAGCTCACCGTCGGCTCGTTTGGCTCGCCAGATGAACCGCTGCGGGTCACCGTCGGCGCTCGCTCGGAGCCGGTCGCGGAACTCGGACGCCGACTGTGGATACGTGTTCGCCGTGTACGTGTCCACCGAGAGCCTACGTAGCTTATCGAGGGGGTATCCGAGTATCTGTTCCAACCGCTCGTTCGCATCTAGAATATCTCCGGAGCTCGGATCGTACAGTCCGATACCGAGGTATAGTGTGTCGTATTCGGACGGGAGCGCCACCGACTTTTTTGAGGACACGACACGGTGAAAACGGGGGGTACGACTCTTTGGTGTTACTATGAGGAATATATATTTCTCTATCGAATCGGCTACCAGTCATGCCATAAGACTGTCATTTATGTTGGAAAAAGACGCCAACTACTCCGATCAGCTCGAACGACAGGGTCTCGGCTACCCGCGGATCCTAACCCACCGACTACTATTCTCGCTGTCGTTCGTTCCGTCGACCGTCGATCCCACGTTCGTCTCTGATCCGGGTTCGAAGCGACTGTTCGCGCGAGCGGCGGGGAGCCACGCGGGCGGCGCGACGCCGCTCGCCGAACGGGACGTGACGCTGTACTGGAACCGCTTGGGCTCGCCCCCCTGGCCGTACAGAAGTTGAGCCTCTCGGACGACCCCGTCTCCGTCGACGGTCAGGTACCCTCGAACGTCGGTCGCGTTCCGGGCGGCGACGTCGGTGATCGCGTATCGGATGCGGCGTTCGTCGGCGTTCTCGGTGACCCGGACCGCTCGAAACTCGCCGATCGTCAGAATCCTGGAGACCACGGCCCACATCGAATCGGCCGCGCGGAACCGAGTCTCGTCCACCGAGCCGTTCGTCGCCTCGAAAGCGGCCTGCCCGTTCCGCCCGCTACGGCTGTGTCGAACGTTCGACTCAACGTAGACGTCGCTCTGGCTGACGTCAGCGTATCCGTTGTGCACGTCGAGGCGGAACCTGGTCCGCGTCGCGTTCGCTTCGTACTGGTAGTCGGCGTACGCGCCGGGACGGAATCGTTCGAGAGCGACCCCGGAAACCGGCTCCGTCCGGAGGAACGTGATCGACAGCCTGCGAGCCGTCGCGATATCGATCTCCGACCGGGAGAACCCCTCCGGGAACTCGGCGTCGGCGAGCGTCTCGTCGGAGACGGTGGTTGAGTTCGACGTCGAACCCGTCGCCGGAGGGTCCGTCGTCGGGGCGGGGTCATCGAAGGCGACGCCCCCACACCCCGCGAGAACAAGGAGAAACGCTATTGCGATCGCAGCGGGGCCCCTTTGAGACACAATTTTTTCTCGTGGTCACCGGATAATGAAGCTGTTGGCGCCCCGCGCTACAATCGCCACCGCCGACGCATCGCTGATCCGTCCCCGGGTTGGGGACCGGATCGAAAACGGAGTCATCGGGGCCGCAATCCGGGCGACCTGTCCTCAGTCCCCGCTCGGTCCGTCGGCCGCGATCCCCTCGCGTGCCTCCTGAATTACCTCGTCGACGCGGCCCCAGGCGACCGGCGGTTCGACGGCTGAGAGCGCGGCGTCGAGATCCTCGAGCCGCTCGTCGAACCGATCGTCCCAGTCGGGATGGTCCGCGAGCGCCGAGGCGCTCGCCGTAGCCTCGTCCCGGATCGATTCGATCCGCGTCTCGACGTCGTCCGGGAACGACTTGTCCTCGCGCTCCGCCCACTCGCGGAGGCCGGCCGCCTCGGCCCGGAGATCGGCGACGACGACGTCGAGGACGCGCGCCTGCACGGCCGCGTCGAACCACCGCTCCAGGCCAGGGTCGTCCACATTCCGAAGCGACTCGACGGTCTCTCCGAGGGACTCGACGGACTCCTCGGCGGCCTCGACGTCGTCGACGAGCGCGTCGCGACGTCGGTTAGCCGATCCGAGCCACGCCTCGAACGCCTCGATCTCGGTTTCGAGGTCGTGAGCGACACGGACGATCCGCTGCGCGTCGGTCGTCACCTCGTGGAGGTTGACGGCGGCCTCGTAGATATCGACCGGCGAGTCGAGGTCGTTCGCCGCCGCCGAGAGCTCCCCGCCGAGCTCCTCGACGTCCGACCGAAGATCGGCGAGCCGCTCCTCGAAGGCGTTCTGTCGGACCCCAACGATCTCCAGGTTCGGGACGTCGGCGACGGCGTCGCTCGCGTCCTCGACGGTGCGCGTCGCGAGGTCCACCCGCGTCTCGGCGGTGGCGAGTATCTGCGAGACGTCGGTGACGGTCGCCTCGATCGCCTCGGGCGTGACGCTCCCGTCGTCGGTGAACGGGTCGAGCCACGTCCGGACCGACTCCGGGTCCTCACCCGTCCGGTCGGCGACGTCGTCGACGAGCTCGTCGAGGTGAACCTCTGGGGGCGCGAACTCACTCATACCTCGGCATTTCCGACGGGGGGCCCTATACCTTCCGTCAGAGTCGATCATTCATGAACAGTCCCCAACATACCGATATTGCGTAGTATATAGCCGAAAGGGTAATATATAGGATGGGTACCGCTACGTGGCTCTCTGTCCTCGAATATATTAGAATTATAAGCTTTCTTTTTATAGTAAGGTATCCCCTCAGTTGATGTCAGACCGGAACTGGACTGACGGCGTCGTATCGCGGCGGAAGGTCCTCATCACCTCGGGAGCGCTCGGCACCGCCGGCCTGGCGGGCTGTGGCGATCAGAGCGAGAGCGGGAGTGGTGACGGCGGTGACGGCGGCTCCAGCGGTGACGGCGGTGACGGCGGGTCCGGCAGCGACGGCGGCGACGGCGGCGATGGCGGCTCCGGTCCGAGCACGGCCCTGCTCAACGCGGAGGGCTCGTCGACGGTGTACCCGATCTCGAACACGGGGAGTTCGTACTGGAACTCCAACGCCCCGCCGAGCGACGGCGAGTACTGGGGCGCGAACGACGAGGGCTCGGTCCCCGGCTGGAACGCGCTCTCGTCCGACGGCGCGGACGACATGCTCCTCGCCGACTACTTCGCCTCGAAGTTCGGCTTCGAGCCGACCGAGCAGCGCTCCTCGCCGCCGTTCCCGACGACGGTCGGCCTGAGCCACTCGGGAACCGGCTGCGAGGCGGTCACCGAGGGGCTCGTCGACATCGGCAACTCCTCCGGCCCCATCACGGCCGAGCTCGGCTGGAGCGAGGAGAAGGCCCAGAACGAGGTCGTCGACAACGTCGTCGGCCGCGACGGGCAGCCGGTCGTCATCAGCTCCGACGTCGCGGACGCCGGCGTCACCCAACTGACGGGCGAGGACATCCGCGGGATCTATCAGGACGAGATCACGAACTGGAACCAGATCGACGGCATCGACTACGACCAGGAGATCTACGCCATCGGCCGCGCCGAGGGGTCGGGCACCGACACCTCGTTCCGCCTGAACATGCTCGGCAGCGCCGACGCCTCGATGTCGGGCGTGGACACGCGCTTTGGACAGAACCAGCAAGTCGCCCAGGCCGTCTCCCAGAACGAGGGCGCTATCGCGTACATGGCGCTCGCGTTCACCAGCGAGACAGTCACCCCGATCGCCATCGAGTTCGACGGGACGCTGTACGAGACCAGCCGTGACGCGGAGAACACCATCTTTGACAGCAGCTACCCGCTCAACCGTGACCTCCACATGTACACGCTCATCGAGGAGAGCAACCCCGACGGCGGCGGGTACGACCAGCGCGAGGCGGCGTTCGTTAACATGTTCCTCAACGAGTACGGACAGACCGTCTTCGTTGAGGGGAACAACTACATCCCGCTCCCGACGAGCGACCTCGAATCGATGAAAGAGCAGGTCTCGTCGGTCGCCACCGAGGACCTGCTGGCGCCGTAGGTCCGAACCGAATCGGACTCCGTCACACGCCGTGATAGGGCCGTCGCGCCGCCCGGGGATCGTCTCCCCCGGACGCCCGCGCTCCCGAGACGTTCGGAATCCGCCTTCGATGTGAAAACACTTCTATGATACACGAAACGCACATGCCACTCATACCAAATCCATGGCACAGGTAACAGACCCCCGAGACGGACGGATCCGGAGCGCGGTCGCCGAGCAGGTCCGGCGGACCAAGCGGTTCGCCGACGAGACCGAACCGGCCGCGCTGGCGATCCTCGCGGTGATGGCGCTGTCGCTCCTCGGCGCGCTCGTCGGATTCCTCGCCGTCTCGAACTGGACTATCGTCCCCTTCGCCACCTTCCTCGCCTCGTCGGCGATTGGCTGGGTCCGTTATCAGGAGGAGACGGCGTACCTCATCGCGCTGATGATGACCGTGTCGACGATCCTCATTCTCGGGCTGATCATCGTGTTCATCTTCCGGGAGTCGATCCCGGTGATCCGGTACGAGAGCGCGACGGTGTACGGGATCACGGTCCCCGGGCTCCGGATGTTCATCCAGCCGAACTGGGACGCGGTCTCGCCGCCGATCCGGTACTCGATGGTGCCGATGATCCACGGCACGGTGATGGTGACGCTCATCGCGTCGGCCGTCGCCGCGCCGCTCGGCGTCTCGGCGGCGCTGTTCCTCTCGGAGATCGCTCCCGCGACCGTCCGCGAGGTCGTCAAGCCGGGCGTCGAGATCCTCGCCGGCATTCCCTCCATCGTCTACGGGTTCATCGGCTTCACCGTGCTCGGCCCGTGGGCCTCCGACCAGTTCCAGACGGTCGGACAGGGGTCGTACCTCTTCGTCGGCATCGTCGTCGGCCTGATGGCGCTCCCGACTGTCGTCTCTGTCGCGGAAGACGCGCTAAGCAGCGTCCCGGAGTCGATGAAGAGCGGGTCGCTGGCGATGGGGACGACCGACTGGCAGACGATGACCTCGATCACGCTGCCGGCGGCGTTCTCGGGCGTCTCCGCCGCGGTCCTGCTCGGCGTCGGCCGGGCGATCGGCGAGACGATGGCCGCCACGGTGATGCTCCGCGGCGTCCCCCGGCTCACGGAACCGCTGGTCAACGTCTTCTACGGCCAGGAGACGCTGACCTCGATCATCGCGCGGAACTACGGCGAGGCCGACGGGCTCCAGATGGACGCGCTGTTCGTCGCCGGCGTAATCCTGTTCGTCACTGTCCTCGTCATCTCGGTGGGCGCGCAGTACATCGAATGGCGGATGCACAAGCGACTGGGGGGTGAGATCTGATGGCGGGAGCGGGCCAGACCGACACGCGGCTGGTCGAGTCGGAGACGAACCAGACGGACGCCGTCGCCGCGGTGGCCGTCGGGCTCTCGGCGGTGCTGTTCGCGCTCGCCATCGCTGCGATGTTCGAACGGATCAGCCTCACCGGAACGATCGTCGGAGTGCAGACCGTGACGCTGCTCGGCGGCCTCCTGACCGCGCTCGGCGTCACGGTGATCGCCTTCGGCGTCGGGTCGCGGTTCGGCTACGTCGAGACGAATCCGGACCCGAGCGCCGGGCTCATCGCGGGCTTCGGCGCCGCCATCCCGTGGGTCGTCATCGGGGGTAGCGTCGCGAGCCAGACGCTCGGCCTCGGCGCGGGAGTCGGCGTCGTCGCCGGGGTCGCTACCGGCGCCGTCGTGTTCGCGGCCACCGTCCTCCCGCGCGAGGACCTCGGATCGACGGTCCCGCTCGGAGCCCTCCTCGGGGTGACGGGGCTCGTCTTCTTGACGGGCGCCATCGGCCCGACGTGGGTGTGGGAGCTCGGCTGGGCACAGCAGGCCGCGATCACCGCGGAGTTCCTCATCCCCGTTTCGACGCTGTTCAGCGCGCTGTACGGAGGCTGGGCGTCGGCGAAGGCGTACGGCGGCTTCGGCGCCCGCGGGCGACACATGGGCGCGTACGCGCTCGTCTACGTGAACGCGCTCTCCATCGTCGCCTTCCTGTTCATCCTCGTCGCCTTCGTGGTCGTTCAGGGGATCCCCGGCCTGCTGAACGGCACCGAGTTCGGACTCGGGACCGGACCGACGACGTCGATCTTCGGCGTGTCGGTCGCGCTCCCGGTCTCGGTTCCGTTCCTCATGAACGGCGTCGCCCTGTTCAACGACTTCCAGGGCGTGCTGCCGGCGATCGTCGGTACGGTTTGGCTCGTCATCGGCGCGGTCGTGCTGGCGGTCCCGCTCGGCGTCGGTGCGGCGCTGTTCCTCACCGAGTACGCCGAGCGCGGCCGGTTCACGCAGGTCGTCGAAGTCGCGACGAACGGGCTGTGGAGCACCCCGAGCATCGTCTTCGGGCTGTTCGGGTTCGCCTTCCTCATCCCGCGGTTCGGCAACGGGAAGTCGCTGCTCTCGGGCATGATCACACTCGGCTTCATGCTGCTGCCGCTCGTGGTCATCACCTCGCGCGAGGCGATGCTCTCCGTTCCCGACGAGTACCGCGACGCGAGCGCCGCTCTCGGCGTGTCGAAGTGGCAGACGATCCGGAGCGTCGTGCTGCCGGCGGCCCTCCCGGGCGTCGTCACCGGCGTCATCCTCGGTGTCGGCCGGATCGCCGGCGAGACGGCGCCAATCCTGTTGACGATGGCCGGCGGCACCTTCGTTCCGGGCGAGCAGACGGCCGACGTCATCGGCGGCTTCCAGTTCACGGCAGCGCCGCCGTTCGTCGCGAACCCGGAGCTCCTCCAGGCCACCTCGGCGCTCCCGTACCAGCTGTACGCCCTCATCACGGCCGGCGTCGGCGCGAGCAGCAACGTCGGGAACGCCGACGAGTTCCGCTGGGCGACGGCGCTGGTCCTCCTGATGGTCGTCCTCTCCTTCTACGCGATCGGCATCGCGACGCGCTACTACTTCCGGCGGCGCCTCAAGCACACCTGAATCCAATGAGCGAGAACACTACTCCACAGACGCAGACGGAGACCGCGACGACAGATACCGAAACGACAGACACCGACCAGCCGCTGACCACGACGACGGGCGAGACCGTCGAGCAGACCCGCGACGAGTGGACCGAGTACGAGTTCGCCGGTGAGGCGAAGATGACCGTCGAGGACCTCGACGTCCACTACGGCGACGACCACGCCCTGAAGGGCGTCTCGATGGAGATCCCGGAGAAGAGCGTCACCGCCCTGATCGGCCCGTCCGGCTGCGGGAAGTCGACGTACCTCCGTTGTCTCAACCGGATGAACGACCGGGTCAGCTCCGCCCGGATCGACGGCTCGGTGAAGCTGGACGGCGAAGAGATCTATCAGGACGGGGTCAACCTCGTCGAGCTTCGGAAGCGGGTCGGGATGGTGTTTCAGTCGCCGAACCCGTTCCCGAAGTCGATCCGCGAGAACATCGCCTACGGCCCGAAGAAGCACGGCGACCTCGATACCGGGCTGCTCGCCCGGCTGCTGAACCGGAGCGACGCCGAGGAGCGCGACGAACTCGTCGAGCGCTGCCTCCGCGACGCAGCGCTGTGGGACGAGGTGAGCGACCGCCTCGACGACAACGCGCTCGGGCTCTCGGGCGGGCAACAGCAGCGCCTCTGTATCGCCCGCGCCCTCTCGGTCGACCCGGAGATCATCCTGATGGACGAGCCCGCGTCGGCGCTCGACCCCATCGCCACCGCGAAGATCGAGGACCTGATCGACGACCTCTCGGAGAGGTACACCGTCGTCATCGTCACCCACAACATGCAGCAGGCCGCGCGCATCTCGGACCAGACCGCGGTGTTCCTCACGGGCGGCGAGCTCGTCGAGTACGGCGACACCGACCAGGTGTTCGAGGACCCGCACAGCGAGCGCGTCGAAGACTACATTACGGGGAAGTTCGGGTAATCGCATGCCCCGGGAACGCTATCAGGACTCGCTCGACGAGCTCCAGTCCGACGTGCTCGCGATGGGCGATCAAGTCGTCGAGCGACTCGACAGGAGCCTCGAAGCGATCGAGCGCCGAGACGAGTCGCTAGCGCGAGACGTCATCGACGGCGACGCCGCAATAAACGAGACGTACCTGCGGTTAGAGGACCGCTGCGTTGACCTATTCGCGCTCCAGCAGCCGGTCGCCGGCGACCTCCGGTTCGTCACTGCCTCGTTCAAAATCATCACCGACCTCGAACGGGTCGGCGACCTCGCCGTCAACCTCGCGAACTATTCGCGGACCGCGACGCGGACGGTCGCGCCGGACGCGGAGATCGAGGCGCTCGGGGAGGCGGCGCGCGCGCTCCTCGAACGCAGCCTCGCGGCGTACGAGACGCGGGACGCCGACGAGTGTCGCGCGATCGCCGAGGCCGACGACGAGGTTGATGCTATGTGTCAACACGCCAGCGAGAGCGTCACCCGAGACCTGATAGCGCAGAACGATGACAATTCGTGGGCCGCCGAGCGGTTGTTGGACGATGTCTCGCGAGTGCTGCTGACGATCCGAGACCTAGAGCGGGTCGCGGACCATGCCGTGAATATCGCGGCGCGCACCCTGTACATGGTCGAGAACGACCCGGAGCTGCTCTACTGATTATGGAAACGCGAAAGATTCAGACCGTCGGAAACGGAACGTACACGGTCTCGCTCCCGAAGGCATGGGCCGAGTCGCACGGCCTCTCCGCCGGCGACGTCGTGACGCTACACGATTACATCGACGGGGTGTTGGCGGTCCAAGCGCGAGAGCGAACCGGCGACGAGGCGCCGTCCGCCACTCTGATCGAGTCCAGCGATCCGGAGATGATCGAGCGCGCGCTGCGGGCGGCGTACGTGGCCGGCGCGCGAGAGGTCACAATCGAGCGGGACGGACCGCTCACGCCGGAAGCCCGGCGGGTCGTCGAGAGGGTCGCCCGCGAGCGGATTGGGATGTCGGTTACCGCGGAGTCGGGGGCCGGGACGACGGTGCGGATCATGCTGGACTCGGAGGAGGTGTCGGTGAGCCAGTCGCTCCGGCAGCTGGCGTTCACCGTGCGCTCGGTCCACCGCGATGCCGTCGCTGCCCTCGTGTCACCCCCCGACTCGCCGCCAATCGGCTCCCGTGAGGATCAGGTCGACCGCCTGTCGGCGATGATCGAACGGTCCGTCTCCTGTAGCATGGCGGACCTAGGCGAAGTCGACTCCCTCGGGAAGAACCGTTCGGAGCTGTTCGAGTCGTGGACCGCGATGCGCGAGCTGGATCGCGTCCGCGACGCCGCGGCGGAAATCGGTGACGCCGCGGCATCGCTCGACGAGGCCCCCGTGGAGGCGCGACTGGAGGAGTGTCGCGACATCGGCGACGCGGTCCGCGGGACCGTGTCCGACGGGGTGGACGTCGTCCTCGGCGACGCGAACGTCGACGTGGCACGGACCGCAATTGATGACCTGCGACAGATCCGGGAGCGTCTCGACGCCTTCGACCAAAAACTGGCCGACGGCGGGAGCGACGCAGCAGAGCTCCGCCGCGTCTCGCGGGGACTGCGCCGAACCGCTGAGTGCGGCGATCGCATCGTGGAGGTCGGCCTCCGTCGCGCGGTCCGTTGCGGGGAGTCGATACGCGATCCAGAGCCGGAACGGGCGAACTAACGCCGCTGACCCCTCCTGACGTCACGACAGTCGACCCGCGCCCACGAGGGCTACATAGCGGTATAGTCCGCTATTAGAAACGCCTTAACCGGGCGAGTGGCTACACGTGATTGAACGCCGGTTCAAACGGGGACGCACGCTCCCTCTAACACCAATACATGAGCACGAAACCTCAGTTCGGCGCCGACATCGAAACACATCACACTCGGTTCGACGTCGATCGGTACGAAGATATCTACGTCGTCGGAGACGTTCACGGGAGCTTGGACGCACTCAAACGGCTCATTTCGCGGCTCGAATTAAATAATGATGACCTCGTTATCTTCGTCGGCGACCTCGTGCGGAAGGGCCCCGACAGCCCCGGCGTCGTCGACTTCGTCCGCGCGGACCCGTGTCTCGTCAGCGTCCGCGGGAACAACGAACAGAAGATCCTGCGCGGCGACAAAGACCCCGACTGGCTCCGCGAGGGGGACCGAGAGTACTTCGAGTCGCTTCCGATCGCGATCTCGTTCGACACCGTCCTCGTCGTGCACGGCGGCGTCGACCCCGAACGATCGCTCGAAGACCACGCCACCGACGAGCTGTTGACGATGCGTTCCCCACATGGCGACGGGTACGATGGGCCGTTCTGGTACGACGACTACGACGGACCGCACCGCGTCTTCTTCGGTCACACGGTCCACGATCGGCCGGTGGAGCGCGAACACGCCGTCGGGCTCGACACCGGCTGCGTCTACGGCGGAGAGCTCACCGCATACGATTACCGGAACGACGAGTTCCGTACCGTCGCGTCGAAGACACATCAGGATCGCGCCAGCTCGAAGGTCGTCGATCCCGCCTAAGCGGCCTCAACGGCTGCGGTCAAGTCCGTCTCTGTGGAAGCGGAGCGACGATGATGCCGCTGATTTACTCCTCGTTTCGGCCCTCAGAGCCGTTGTACTCTGCCCGTAGCCGACGGCGCGCCCCACCCCGTGTCTTGAACTATCGTCGCTCACCGTCGGTCGTACGGACCACCCAACTGTACGTGTCGCTGTCCGGACGATACCAGTGCTCGCCGTATGCGTCGAAGACGGACGCGTCGCCGCCGTCCGAATGCGGTCGTCCTCCGTCGTTATCGGGAGCGATCCCGTTGGGCTCCGCGGGGTCGGCGTCCGGCTCGCTCTCTCCGACGTTCTCGACGAGCAGTTCCTCTTCGATACGGTCCGGATCGACCGCCATTCCGGGCCCGTATCCGCGGTCAAGAGCTGCCTCCGTGGCCGCCATCAGCGCTCTTGGATGTCTTGTATCAGTCCATCGTCGGTTGAGACCCGTTCGTAGCTCCCGTCGCTCCGCATCACCCACCGACGGCGGTTGTCGCTCAGGGAGGCCTCCAAGACGAACCGGAGCTGCTCTCGGAGCTCCGTGGTCTCGACGGGGGCGACCGCCTCAACGCGGTAGTCTAGGTTGCGAGTCATCCAATCGGCCGATCCGATATACCACCGGGGTTCGCCCTCGTTCTCGAAGTAGAATATCCGGGCGTGTTCGAGGAAGCGGCCGACGATCGAGTGTACGGTGACGTTGTCGCTCACCCCTTCGACGCCGGGTCGGAGCCGGCAGATGTCTCGGACGATCAAACCAATATCGACTCCGGCCATTGAGGCACGGTACAGCTCCTCGACCATCAAGGGGCCTTCGAGCCCGTTCACCTTGACCACGATTCGCGCCCGCCGACCGGCGCGGGTGTGTTTTGCCTCTTGCCTGACCATCTCCGTGAACCGCTCCCGCATCGTCACAGGTGCGATCAGGAGCTTCCGAAAGCGGTCGTCGAGCGTCGGTCCGGTGAAGAAATTGAACACCTTTGTGAGGTCGAATCCGATATCCCGGTCGGCGGTCAACAGCCCCAGGTCCGAGTACCCCTTCGCTGTCCCCAAGTGGTAGTTACCGGTGCCGACGTGCGAGTAGAGCTGAACCTTCGTCTTCTTGGCGCACGACGAGCGCCGTCTTCGCGTGTGTTTTCAGACCCACGGTCCCGTAGGCGACGTGGATCCCCTCCTCTTCGAGTTGCCGAACCCACTCGAGGTTGTTTTTTCATCGAACCGAGCCTTCAGTTCGACCATTATCGCCACCTATTTCGCGTTTTCGGCGGCGTCGATGAGGCTCTGGATCACCTTCGAATCGCTTGCGGTCCAGTAGATTACCGCCTTCACCGCGAGCACGTCCGGGTCGTTCGCCGCCGCGTGGAGGAACCGCTGGACCGTCCCCTCGAAGGAGTGATACGGGTGATGCGTGAGGATATTACCCGCCCGAATCTCCTCGAAGATATCGTTCGTCACCGACCAGAGTCGCGGGTGTGGTTTCGGGGTCCATTCCGAGGGCTTGAGATCGGGACGATTGAGATCGACGAGCTCGAAGAAGTCCTCGAAGTCGATCGGACCGTTTCGATAGAACACCTCTCGGTCGTCCACCTCAAGCTGTCTCTTCAGGATCGAGAGTGACTCCTCGGGCATCTCGTCGTCGACTTCCAGACGGACGACCGTCGCGAAGCGACGCTGTTCGAGGACTTCCTCAACCATGTCGATGAGGTCTTCGGCCACCTCCTCGTTCCGCCGCACCTCGGCGTTTCGTGTAACTTTGAACTTGTACACGTCGCTGATCTTGAGGTCGGGGAGCAGGAGGTTGAGGTTGGACTCGATGAGTACGTACCGTCTGTTCCCGTCGGAAACACTTACGAGCCGAAGTTGATTCGGCGGGATCTTGATCCGAGTGAACGTCGTTTCGTCGGCACCGTTCGACGAGAGCACCGCGAGCGAAAGCGAGAGGTTCGAAATGAACGGAAACGGGTGCGCCGGATCGAACGCGAGCGGTGTCAGCGTGGGAAGGATAGACTCTTGAAAGTGGATGCTTAGCTTCTCCTGTGCGTCCGCCTTTGACATCCTCCCCGCGCTGAAGCGCGAGGATTCCCACGGCACCGTGCCGCTGGGTTGGGATATTGTGGTTTACGACGTGACCCGTTCTTGAGGTGCGAATGCACCAGCTTCCTTGTCAAACAGGAACGTCGATGGCTGTGCCAACCAGCCGTTACTCCCATTCACCGACAGATTCGGTGAACTCGGAGATACTTTCTGTCGGATGTTCTCAGCGTCGTTCACGTCAGCATTCGCCACTGTACCGCAGTCGTCGCAGACGTACAACCCACGTTCAGCACGGTTCGCGTCACGTTTACGACCACAGCAAGAACACGACTTCGACGTGTCCTCCTCGGAGACTTCCTCAACGACAATACCTTCCATCTCCGCCTTGTATTCGAGGAGGTCGGTGAATCGGTCGAATGCCCACGAGTGTAAGTCGAGATTGCCGTGTTTTCCCCAGTTCTTCGACTCATCAGTGTCATCGTCTTCGCGAATCCCTGAGAGATCACCCACTACGATCGTTCCAACACCTTCCTCAACACACCGCTGAACGATGTGTTTCGAGAGCGTGTGGAAATAGTGGGTACGACGAGCCGACTTTTTTTGATTCAGCTGGGTGGCCTGCTCGGAGTTCGAGTCATCACACCGGGCAATCCGCTTGCTGAAGTAGTAGTCGTCCTGCTTCAGACAGTTCAGCGGATACAAATCGCTGTGACCGTCCTCGTAGGCGAGCGCGGCGAAGTTGTTGATACCGAGATCAACGCCCACCGTCTTCTCACCGGGGGCTTCAGCCACGTCGATCTCGACCTTACAGACGAAGTGGAGTTCCCATTCCTCACCCGCCCAAACTGTCCGGACTGCTTTGTTGAATCCGATGACGGCGCGGGGATCACTGTTTGAGAGCTTGTTCGAGGT